>NZ_AXCA01000156.1:0-44382 GCF_000475415.1 Halomonas sp. PBN3
TTCAAGGCCGCCGCCAAGGACATCCGTGTCTGGGCGCTGTTCGTGGTCTATGCCGCCTGTTTCGGGGTCGAGCTGACCATCAACAACATCGCCGCCATCTATTACTTCGACCACTTCGACCTGAGCCTGGCCACCGCCGGGATGATCGCCGGCCTGTTCGGCCTGATGAACCTCTTCGCCCGCACCCTGGGCGGCATCTTCTCCGACCTGTTCGCCAAGAACGGAGGCCTCAAGGGGCGCGTGCGCTGGCTGTTCATCGCCATGCTCTGCGAGGGCGTGGCGCTGATGTTCTTCTCGCAGATGCACGTCCTGGCGCTGGCCATCGGCATCATGCTGGTGTTCAGCCTGTTCGTGCAGATGGCCGAGGGCGCCACCTTCGGCGTGGTGCCCTTCATCAACAAGAAGGCGCTGGGCGCCGTGGCCGGCATCGTCGGCGCGGGCGGCAACGCCGGAGCCGTGGCCGCCGGCTTCCTGTTCCGCTCCGAGGAACTGAGCTATCAGCAGGGGCTGTTCTATCTCGGCATCGCCGTGGTGGTCGCTTCGCTGTGTGCGCTGGTGGTGCGCTTCTCGCCCGAGGTCGAGGCCGAGGAAGCCAAGGCCTACAGCGACGCCGTGGGCGAGGATACCGGCGCCGCCGCCCTCACGCTGCGCTGATCCCATCGACCCGCTTCTCCACCGATGCCCCGTCGTTTCGCGACGGGGCATCGGCGTTTGTAGGCGATCGCGGATATGGCCATGCTGGAGGACGGCGGGCTCGTGGCATTGCACGCCCCCGGCCTGCGCGCGCCCCTGAACGCCGCGGGCCGGCTCGGCGAGGCCCGCCCTCGACTTCATCCGACCGAAAAGGAGTTTCCCCCATGACGATCGCCACCGGTGACCGCCTGCCCGACGTCACGATCAAGACCAACGGTCCCAAGGGGCCCGAGGACCTCGCCACCGGCGACTTCTTCGCCGGGCGACGGGTGGTGGAATACCTGGGCGTCGATACCCAGAAGGGCATGATCGAAGCCAGCAGCGCCGACACCATCCTCGCCCAGCTCAAGGGCTGATCCGCACGCCAGGAGGCGATACACGATGGATGCCATGACCCTCACCGGCAGCTGCCTCTGCGGCGCCGTGACCCTCGCGGTGGAGGCCTCGCGCCAGAACATCGGCGCCTGCCACTGCCGGATGTGCCGCACCTGGGGCGGCGGCCCGCTGTTGGCACTGGAGTCGGTGTCCCGCGTCACCGTCGAGGGCGAGGACAGCGTCGCCGTCTTCGCCTCCTCGGACTGGGCCGAGCGCGCCTTCTGCCGCCACTGCGGCACCCACCTCTTCTACCGGCTCAAGACCGGCGAGCACTATGCGGTGCCGGCGGGGCTGGTCGACGAGGGGCAGGCCTGGACCTTCGACAGCCAGATCTTCATCGACGAGAAGCCGCCCTGGTACGCCTTCGCCAACGACACCCAGGACCTGACCGGCCAGGAGGTGTTCGAGGCCTTCGAGCGTCGCGACGGCTGAATGGCCGCGTCGGCCCCGCTCCGGCGGGGCCGCCTCGAGCGAGTGAGCGCTCGTCCCCAACCATCGCATCGGAGAGCCACCCCCGTCCCACTGGCCGTCCCCGGGGGCTGCGGTTATGCTGCGCCTGCGGCGCGGTGGCGCCGCTTAACCCCCTGCTGTGTTCCCCCAGGACCGACACCATGACCCCGAGGAAGTACCGAGAGGGTGACGCGCCCCGACTGGCCGCCCTGTGGCGGGCCAGCTTTCCCGACTACACCGGCTACAATGCTCCGGAAGCCATCCTCGCGGCCAAGCTGGCCGTGGACGACCATCTCTACGTGATCGAGGATGCCGGGGAGCTCGTCGCCAGCTGCCTGGTCGGGTACGACGGCCACCGGGGCTGGCTGTATGCCGTCGCCGTAGCGACGGAAAGGCAGGGGCAAGGACTCGGCAAGTGGATCGTCGAACACGCCATCGAGCAGCTAAGAGCCATGGGCTGCGTCAAGGTCAACCTGCAGATCCGCGGCGGCAACGACGCGGTGGCGGACTTCTACCGCCGACTCGGCTTCGATGTCGAGGAGCGCATCAGCATGGGCCGCCGGCTGAGCTGAACCAGCCTGATGCCCAAACGGCTCAGGCGGCGTTTGCACACGCCCGCGGCGCCGCCGGGCTGGTCTCGACCATGCGTACCACGCTGCCCACCACGATCAGGCAGGGCGAAGACAGCGGCAAAGCGGCCAGCTTCTCCGGCATGTCGGCCAGGGTGCCCACCAGCGAGGCCTGCGCGGGCAGGCTGGCGTTGGCCACTAGCATGATCGGCCAGTCGTCGGGCAGCCCGTTGCGGCGCAGCCCGGCGCAGATCGCCTCAACCTTGGTCAGCCCCATGTAGAAGATCAGCGTCTCGTCCTGACGCGCCAGGGTGGCCCAGTCGGGCTCGCCGTCCTTGCGGCACAGCTGGGCGGTGATGAAGCGCAGCTGCTGGGCGTGGGCGCGGTCGGTGAGCGGAATGCCCATGCCGGCCGCCGCCGCCGAGGCGGCAGTGATGCCCGGCACGATCTCGGCCTGAATACCGGCCTCGGCCAGTGCGGCCAGTTCCTCCCCCATGCGCCCGAACACGCCGGGGTCGCCGCCCTTGAGCCGCACCACGGATTTACCCTGCTGTGCCAGCTTCACCAGCAGCGCACCGATCTCGGCCTGGGGCACGCTGTGGTGGCCGCGCTCCTTGCCCACGTAGTAGCGCTCGCGGCCGGTGGGAATCAACGCCAGCGCGTCGCCACCCACCAGGCGGTCGTAGACCACCGCATCGGCCTGCTGCAACAGACGCGCGGCCTTCAGCGTGAGCAGCTCGACGTCGCCGCTGCCCGCCCCCACCAGGTAGACACAGCCGGCGCGGCAATCGCCATCCAACGTCACGGTGGGTGCCGGCGTGGTGCGCGACCCGCCGAACGGCGAGCGCACGATATGGCCGAGGCCGTGCAGGCGCGACAGTGCGGCCTGACCCAGCGTTTTCGGCAGCAGCGCCTTGAGCCAGGCCTCAGGCGACAGCAGGGTCTTCAATTGGCTCAGCGAGCGCATGGGCCTTCTCCTCTTCGATCAGCGATTTCAGCTCGGGAATGCAGCTTCCGCACTGGGTGCCACAGGCTATCCGGGCGCCCAGTGCCTCGACGCTGTCGTCGCCTTCACGGATGGCTCCTAGGATAGCGCGTTGACCCACCTGATGGCAGCTACATACCACCGGTCCCTGATTGGCGGCGCCATCGTCGCAGCCGGCCAGCAGGCGGCGGCGGTGCTCGGCGGCCATGCTCTTGCCACTTACCGCCTCGCCGAAGCGCTCGGCGAGCCAAGCCAGGTTGGGCAGCTCACGAGACGGCCCCGACATGAACCACCAGCGCAGCCGCCCGGCGTCATCGACCCCCGCGGCACGCAGGCGCCCGCTGGCCGGGTCGGTGCACCACAGGGTGGGCGGCACCGGCAGGGTCGCCTCGAGCCAGCTCAGCCACTCCGGCGAGGCGCTCTCCATCTCACCGTGGGCGCTGGTCGGCTCTCCGCCGGCCAACTGCCAGCGCTGGGCGGCGCCCAGCGGAATCCGCGCCCAGTACTGGCAGCGGTCGCACCAGCGCGATTCCGCCACACCCAGGTCGTCCGCCACCAGCAGGGTGGCTTCCCACGCCACCGCCAGCGGCGCCAGCGCCACCGCCCCGTGCTTGGATTCCGGCTGGCCGGAAACGGGATCGACATGGGCCTCGATCAGCGCCCCGGAGAGGGCCGAGCCGCTAAAGTAGCCGTTCCAGTGCATCGGCACGAACACCTCGCCGCGGCGCTGTCCGCGCGACACCCGCACCCGGCCGACATAGCGGCTGCCGACGCCTTGCAGGCAGGCCAGGCCCTGCTCCTCCACCCCCAGCGCAGCGGCATCTTCCGGGGCGATCTCGATGAACGGCTCGGCGCGGTGGTTCATCAGCCGCGGCGCTCGGGCGGTACGGGTCATGGTGTGCCACTGGTCGCGAATGCGCCCGGTGTTGAGCCGCAGCGGGCGCGCCGCGTCCAGCTCTTGGGCCGGCGGACGCGAACGCACCGGCACCATCCGCGCCAGCCCGTCGGGCGTGGCGAAGCGGCCGTCGGTGAAGAGCCGCGCGGTGCCGCGGGGGGCGGCAGCGTTGACCGGCCACTGGATCGGCTCGAGGGCATCGTAGGCGGCGCGGTCGAGCCCGGCCAGGCCGGAGATGTCGAACAGCCGGCGCCGCTCACCCGGACCCTCGCCGTTCTCGAAGCCAGAGAGCCGGGCATGCTCGTCGAAGATCTCGCTGGGGTGGGTGTAGCCGAAGGCCTCGCCGAAGCCCAGCCGCTTGGCCACCTCGCACAACGCCCACCAGTCGTGCCGGGCCTCGCCAGGTGGCGGCAGAATGCCGCGCTGGCGCGAGATGCGTCGCTCGGAGTTGGTCACCGTGCCGTCCTTCTCCGACCAGCTCGAAGCCGGCAGCACGATGTCGGCATAGGCCAGCAGGTCGGCATTGGCCATGCAGTCGGAGACGATCACCAGCGGACATTTCGCCAGTGCCGCCCGCACGCGGTCGGTGCGCGGCAGGCTCACCGCCGGGTTGGTGGCCATGATCCACAGCGCCTGCACCTCGCCGCGCTCGATCGCTTCGAACAGCGCCACCGCCTTGTGCCCCGGTCCTTCGGGCAGGCACGGCACCAGCCCTTCGGTAGCCCAAAAGCGCGTCACACGGTCCCGCGCGCCGGGGGTGTCGTAATCCATATGGGCGGCCAACTGGTTGGCCAGCCCGCCCACCTCGCGCCCACCCATGGCGTTGGGCTGGCCGGTGATCGAGAACGGCCCCGCTCCGGGCAGGCCGATCTTGCCGCCGGCCAGATGACAGTTGATGATGGCGTTGCCCTTGTCGGTACCGCTACTCGACTGGTTCACCCCCTGGGAGAACAACGTGACCACATGCAGGTGGCTGGCGAACCAGTAGAAGAAGGTCTCCAGACGTTCCGCATCCAGGTCGCAGTCGGCAGCGATGGCTTCCACACCGGCCTCCTGCTCCCGCGCCGCGGCCAGCGCCTCCTCGAAGCCCTGGGTATGCGCCTCCAGATAGACCCGGTCGAGCTTGTTGCGCGCAGCCATCCATGCCAGCAGCCCGGTGAACAGGCGGGCGTCGCTGCCCGGCTTGAGCCCCAGGTAGAGGTCGGCGAGCTCGCAGGTATCGGTCACCCGCGGGTCGATCACCACCACCCGCAGCAGCGGGTTGCGCTGCTTGGCCACCTTGAGGCGCTGATAGAGCACCGGATGGTTCCAGGCCAGGTTGGAGCCCACCAGCACCACCAGCTCGGCCTCTTCGAGATCCTCGTAGCAGCACGGCACCGCGTCGGCGCCGAAGGCGCACTTGTGGGCCGCCACCGCCGAAGCCATGCACAGGCGCGAATTAGTATCCAGGTGCGGCGTGCCGAGAAAGCCCTTGAACAGCTTGTTGGCGACGTAATAGTCCTCGGTGAGCAGCTGCCCGGAAAGGTAGGCGGCAAGTGCCTCGGGGCCGTGGGCGTCACGCACCTTCCGCAGGCGGCTGGCCACCGCTTCCAGCGCGGTATCCCAATCGCTCTCCACACCGTCGACGATGGGCCGGGTCAGACGACCGCCATGACCCAGCGTCTCGTGCAGGGCCGAGCCCTTCACGCACAAACGACCGAAGTTGGCGGGGTGCTGCGGGTCGCCCTGCACGTCGACGATCTCGTTCTTCTCGACGCTGGCCACCACGCCACAGCCAACGCCGCAGTAGGGGCAGGTGGTTCGGGCCTCGCGCATGTCGATCTCCTCTGGAGAACTCTTGAAACGACGATCTCGAAACGACGACGCCCGCCAACTCCCCGAATCATGCTGAGGGAAAATTGGCGGGCGTCGTTGCCGCTCGGGCGCTGACGGTGCGCCCATGTCGATATTTACTGATATGGATCAAGCAGAAAGCGTGCCATGGTGAGAATAACCATCCCCTTTCAGGCAGATGTCACACTTTGCCTTAACGCCCAGGGACTTGTTTCATGCTGCTTCGCACCATGACCCGGCGCCTCGGGCCAGCCATGCACCAGGCTGGTGCCGAGTGGCCAATTCCGCAGCCGCTGTGCGGCCTTTCGCCCACCAGGAGAGTGACGACTGGCGGGCGCATGGACGTGAAGAAGCACAACTGGAATATCTCTTGCATGTTTCTTGCCAGATGCCCGGTAGCAAAACCAGAGCCAGACCCGATAACGCCAGACACGAGCGATGCCTATGCCCTCACCCCTGAACATTCTGCTGGTCGACGACGAGGTAGTTCGCGCCGCCATGGTCGAGGAAGCGCTGATGGCCGAGGGGCACCGGGTCATCTGCCGGCTGACCAGCCCCGCCAGCCTCAACGAGATGGTCGCGCGTCACCAGCCCGACGTGGTGATCATCGACATGGAAAGCCCCGACCGCGACACCCTGGAGAGCATGGCCCTGCTCAACCGCGAGAACCCGCGGCCGGTGGTGTTCTTTGCCGACCAGCATGACTCCGACATGCTGCAGGCAGCGCTCAAGGCCGGGGTCAGCGCCTACGTGGTCGACGGCCTGGTGCCCGAGCGGGTCAAAGCCATCGTCGAGGTAGCCATTGCCCGCTTCGACGCCTTTCACAGCATGCGCCAGGAGCTCGACAAGGCACGCAACCAATTGGCCGAACGCAAGCGCATCGAACGCGCCAAGGGCCTGCTGATGAAGCATCAATCCTGCGACGAGGAGCAGGCCTACCGCATGCTGCGCAAGCTGGCCATGGACCGGGGCCAGCGCATCGCCGAGGTCGCCGACAGCGTCATCGACGTACTCGACCGCCTGAACCTGACATCGCCCCAGGGGCGAACCGCTGACAAACGGGGTCCCCGCTCATGAGCCACCCGCACCATCACGCCACCTCGCCGGAACTGGCACGCCTCACCCTCGGCTTCGTGCCCCTGCTCGATGCCGCTCTGCTGATCGTCGCGCGCGAACGCGGCTGCTTCGCCGACCAGGGGCTCGACGTCTCCCTCTCGCGGGAGAACGCCTGGGCCACCCTGCGCGACAAGGTCGCTGCCGGCCTGCTCGACGGCGCCCAGATGCTCGCGCCCATGCCGCTGGCCATGAGCCTGGGGCTGGGCCGGGCCCCCTGCGACACCCTGGCTCCGCTGCTACTCAGCCGTAACGGCAACACCGTGACGCTTTCCACGGCCCTGAGCGAGGCCAGCGGCGCGACGCTAGGCGACGCCCCGGTCGTCAGCGCGCTGGCACTTGGCAACTGGCTGCGCAGCCCTGGCAACGGCAAGCGCCCCCGCCTGGCCATGGTCTATCCCTACTCCTGCCAGCACTATCAGCTACGCGAATGGCTGACCCTCGGCGACATCGATCCCGAGCGCCACGTGGAGCTGGTGGCCCTGCCGCCGCCGCGCATGGTGGAGGCGTTGCGCAGCGGAGAGATTGACGGCTTCTGCGCCGGCGAGCCATGGGGCACCCTGGCCCGGCACTGCGGCGCCGGACGGCTGGTGGCCACCGGCGACCAGCTATGGCCCGGCCACCCGGAAAAAGTGCTTGGCGTGACCCGCTCCTGGGCCGAGCACTACCCGGCCACCCTGGCGGCCCTGTTGCGTGCTCTGGTAGCGGCCAGCGAATGGCTGGCCGCCTCCCCGGCGAATCGCCGTCAGGCGCGGGACTGGCTGGCGCTGCCACCTTATCTGGATCGCGCCCTGGACCACCTGCCGACCCTGCCGCTGAGCGAGGCGCCGGTGGACCAGCGATTCTCCCAGCTGCGCCCGGAGGCCGGCGAGATGGCAAGGGTCGTGGACCACCTGGCCCGCCAGTTCGATGTCCCCCTCCGGCGCGGCGTGGTCGATGCCTGCTACAGCCCCGTGCATTTCGATGCCGCCACGCACCAGGGCTGTGCATGATGCTCGGTCGGGGGCAAGGCTCCGCTCCCGCCGCGCGAAAGACTTACAACCCAACATAATGTATTAAAAGGATTTTTACAGGAATTGGCCCGATAATTGATTGTTACTGATCGAACGGAGGGCCGAGGCCCCCGGCGGTCAACGGCGATCGCACATCGAATGCCAGACGAAGACGTCTCCACGCTCCCCACCGACGGGGCGCGTCGAGGCGTCTTCTGCGTTTCAGGAGGTAATCCCATGTGCTCCGATGGCTCCACCAGGGCTCAGGCAGCGCCAGACCCCATCGATCATCTCGTGATCGTGGGTAACGGCATGGCCGGCCAGCGGCTGGTCGAAGGCCTGGTCCGCCGGGACGGCGCACCGCGCCGCATCACCCTGGTCGGCGAGGAACCCTGCCCGGCCTACAACCGCATCCTGCTCTCGCCGCTGTTGGCCGGCGAGATGGAACGCGAGGCCCTGACCCTGCGCGACGCCGCCTGGTACGCCGAACACGGCGTCGAGCTGGTGCTCGGCGAGCGGGTCGAGACCATCGACCGCGAGGCGCGGCGCCTGACCACCGACGGCGGTCGCGAGATCGCCTACGACCGCCTGGTGCTGGCCACCGGCTCGCGCCCCGCCATGCCGCCGATCCCCGGGCTCGACCTCGACGGCGTGCGTGCCTTCCGCGACCTCGACGACGCCGCGGTCCTGACTCGCACCGCCGAGAACGGCGGCCGGGCCGTGGTCATCGGCGGCGGCCTGCTGGGCCTGGAGGCCGCCGAGGGCCTGCGCAAGCGTGGCATGACGGTGAGCATCGTCCAGCGCGACGACCGGCTGATGAACCGCCAGCTCGACGCCACCGCGGCCGACCTGCTCGAACGCGAACTCGCCGGCCGCGGCCTGGAGATCGTCACCGGGGGCCAGCTCGATCACCTGGAAGACGACGGCCGCGGTCATGTCATCGCCGCCCGCCTGGCCGACGGCCGTCGGCTGCCCGCCGAGTGCGTGGTGGTGGCCATCGGCATTGCGCCCAACGTGGCGCTGGCTCAGGCGGCCGGGCTCGAGGTCAACCGCGCGGTGGTGGTCGACGCCCATCTCACCAGCTCCGACCCGGCGATCCACGCGCTGGGCGAATGCTGCGAGTTCGAGGGCCAGACCTTCGGGCTGGTCGAGCCGATCTGGCGCCAGGTCGAGGTGCTGGCCGCCCGGCTGGCCGGCGAGGACGTCGAGGGCTACGTGGAAGCGCCCACCGCGACCAAGCTCAAGGTCAGCGGCATCTCGCTGTACGCCTTCGGCCCCATCGAGCCCGACGTCGACCACGAGGTGCTGACCTACCACGACCCCGAACACGGCGACTACCGCCGCCTGCTGCTGAGAGGCGGCCGCCTGGAGGGCGCCGTGCTCTACGGCGACACCGCCTCCGGCCCCTGGTACTTCGAGCAGGCCCTGGCCGGTCGCGACCTCACCGCCTGCCGCGCCGCGCTGCTGCTCGGCGCCGCCGACGCCCAGGCCCTGCTCGACGACGCATCGAACGAATCACCGCACAGCCCCGCCAAGGAGGCCGCATGAACACGCCCGTCAAACCGCAACTGATCGTCATCGGCAACGGCATGGTCGGCCACCACCTGGTCGAGCAGCTGGTCGAACAGGGCGCCACCGAGCGTTACGCCGTCACCGTGTTTGGCGAGGAGCGTCACCTGGCCTACGACCGCGTGCACCTCTCCGAGTACTTCAGCGGCCGTGACGCCGCCTCGCTCGCCCTCTCCACCGCCGACTACTATGCCGAGCACGGCATCGAACTGCGCCTGCATGAAGCGGTCACCGAGATCGACCGCGACAAGAGCGAAGTGGTGACACCCCAGGGCCGCTACCCCTACGACCGCCTGGTGCTGGCCACCGGCTCCTACCCCTTCGTGCCGCCGATTCCCGGCAACGACCGCGAGGGCTGCCTGGTCTACCGCACCTTGGAGGACCTCGACGCCATTCGTGCCGCTGCCGAAACCGCCACCACCGGCGTGGTGGTGGGCGGCGGCCTGCTCGGCCTGGAAGCCGCCAACGCCCTGCGCGGGCTCAACCTCGATACCGCCGTGGTGGAATTCGCCCCGCGGCTGATGCCAATGCAGGTCGATGCCGAAGGCGGCGAGCTGCTGCGCGAGAAGATCGAAGCGCTGGGCGTACAGGTGCTTACCGGCCGCGCGACGCAGGAGATCGTCGACGGCGAGGCCAGTCGCCACCGCATGGTGTTCCAGGACGAGAAAGTGCTGGAGACCGACCTCATCGTCTTCTCCGCCGGCATTCGCCCCCGCGACGAACTGGCCCGCGACAGTGGCCTGGAGATCGGCGAGCGCGGCGGCGTGGTGATCGACGACAACTGCCTCACCAGCGACCCGGCCATCCTCGCCATCGGCGAAGTGGCGCTGTGGAACAACAGCATCTTCGGCCTGGTCGCCCCCGGCTACCAGATGGCCAAGGTCGCCGCCGCCACCCTGCTCGAGGGAAATGAAGCCTTCAAGGGCGCCGACATGAGCACCAAGCTCAAGCTGATGGGGGTCGACGTGGGCTCCATCGGCGATGCCCACGGCGACCGTACACCCGGAGCACGCCAGTTCCGTTTTCTCGACCCGCTCAAGCAGCAGTACCGCAAGCTGGTGGTCTCCAGCGACGGCAAGCGCCTGGTCGGCGCCATGCTGGTGGGCGACAACAGCGTCTACGACACCCTGCTGCAGTACTACGCCAACCGCATCGAACTGCCCGAGGACCCGGCCGCGCTGATCCTGCCGGCCGGCAGCAGTGCCGCCCCCGCGCTGGGGCCGGACGCCCTGCCGGACACCGCGATGATCTGCTCATGCCACAACGTCACCAAGGCGGATGTTTGCACCTCCATCGACGGCGGCGCGGTGGACCTGGGTGCAGTGAAAGGCGCCACCAAGGCCAGCACCGGCTGCGGCGGCTGTGCCGCCCTGCTCAAGACCCTGGTGGATCACGAACTCGAAAGCCGCGGCGTGGAGGTCGACAAGTCGATCTGCGAACACTTCCACTACACCCGCCAGGAGCTCTACGACATCGTGCGGGTGGAGGGCATCAAGACCTTCAGCGAGCTGATGGAGAAGCACGGTTCCAAGGTGGGACATGGTCTCGGCTCTTCATCAGCCCCGGGGCTTGGCTGTGACATCTGCAAGCCGGCGGTGGCCTCGATACTGGCCTCCTGCTTCAACGAGCCGATCACCGACGCGGCCCACATTCCGCTGCAGGACACCAACGACACCTTCATGGCCAACATGCAGAAGAACGGCACCTACTCGGTGGTGCCGCGCATCGCCGGCGGGGAGATCACCCCCGACAAGCTGGTGGTGCTGGGCCAGGTGGCGCAGAAGTACGAGCTCTACACCAAGATCACCGGCGGCCAGCGCATCGACCTGTTCGGCGCCCGCCTGGAGGACCTGCCGGCGATCTGGGGCGAACTGATCGAAGCCGGCTTCGAGACCGGTCACGCCTACGGCAAGTCGACCCGTACCGTGAAATCCTGCGTGGGCAGCACCTGGTGCCGCTACGGCGTGCAGGACAGCGTGCGCATGGCAATCCGGCTGGAGGACCGCTACAAGGGTCTGCGCGCGCCGCACAAGCTCAAGTTCGCCGTTTCCGGTTGCACCCGCGAGTGCGCCGAGGCCCAGAGCAAGGACGTCGGCGTGATCGCCACCGAGAACGGCTGGAACCTGTACGTGTGCGGCAACGGCGGCATGCGCCCGCGCCACGCCGAGCTGTTCGCCACCGACCTCAGCGACGAGGAGCTGTTCCGCTACATCGATCGCTTCCTGATGCTCTATATCCGCACCGCCGACCGCCTGCAGCGCACCTCGGTATGGCGCGAGAACCTGGAAGGCGGCCTGGACTACCTCAAGGAAGTGATCCTCGAGGACAGCCTCGGCATCGGTGAAGAGCTGGAGCGGCAGATGCAAGCCGTGGTCGACACCTACGAGTGCGAATGGGCCAACGCCATCAGCGACCCGGAGAAGCTCAAGCGCTTCCGCAGCTTCGTCAACGACGCGCGCCCGGACCCGGACATCATCTACACCACCGAGCGCGGCCAGCTTAGGCCAGCCTAAGGAGAGTGGCGGCGCCCAGCGCGCCGCCCTTCCCTGACCGCTACTGGCATAAAAGATCAAAAGGATTCGAAATGAGCACAGCAACTGCGGCGAAGACCATGACCCAGACCTGGCAAACCCTCTGCACCCGCGCCGACCTGGTGCCCTACTCCGGCGTCGCCGCCTGGGTGGAAACCCCGGAAGGCCCCGTCCAGGTGGCCATCTTCTATTTGCCTGGGTACGCGCAGGAACTCTACGCCCTCGACCACCACGACCCTTTCTCCGGTGCCAACGTCATCGCCCGCGGCATCGTCGGCGACCTCAAGGGGCAACTGGTCGTCGCCTCGCCGATCTACAAGCAGCACTTCCGCCTGGAAGACGGCCAGTGCCTGGAAGAAGAAAGCGTCACCCTGCGCACCTGGAAGGTGAGCTTCAAGCACGATGAGGTGTGGATCCAGGCCTGACAGCAGCGCTGGCCGCCCCGAGGTGAACTCTCTATGCTGTTCGTGATGCAATGCAGCACAGCGTAACCGCCATGAGAGGCAAGCCGATGAGCGAGACCAAACGGATCGACCTGGCCCTGCAGGGCGGCGGCGCCCACGGCGCCTTCACCTGGGGCGTGATGGACCGCCTGCTGGAGGATCCCCGTATCGAAATCGAGGGCATCAGCGGCACCAGCGCCGGCGCCATGAACGGCGTGGTGATGGCCGACGCCCTGACCCGTGGCGACCGCGACACCGCCCGCCAGGCGCTCCACGACTTCTGGGCCGCGGTGAGCCGCGCCGGCATGGCCAGTCCCGTTCGTCGCACCCCGCTGGACATGCTCACCGGCAACTGGAGCCTCGACCACTCGCCGGGCTATGTCGCCATGGACCTGATGAGCCGGCTGGTCTCGCCCTACCAGTTCAACCCCTTCGACCTCAACCCGCTGCGCGACATCGTCACCGAGCGGGTCGACTTCGAGCGCGTGCGACGCAGCCCCGACCTCAAGCTCTTCGTCACCGCCACCAACGTGCGCAGCGGCAAGCAGCGCGTCTTCTCCCGGGAGGAGATGAGCGTCGATGCGGTGATGGCGTCGGCCTGCCTGCCCACGCTGTTCCATGCCGTGGAGATCGACGGCGAGGCCTACTGGGACGGCGGCTACACCGGCAACCCGGCACTGATGCCGCTGATGGAGCACTGTGGCTCCCGGGACATCGTCATCGTGCAGATCAACCCCATCTACCGCGACGAGGTGCCCACCAGCGCCGCGGGGATCATGAACCGCCTCAACGAGATCACCTTCAACGCCTCGCTGATCAAGGAGGTGCGCATGATCGCCATGCTCCAGCGCCTGCTCGGCGACCACGGCGTCGACATCGGCTGCTACGCCGGCGCCCTGTTTCACCGTATCAGCGGCGACGAGGCCCTCGCCGAGCTCTCCGTGTCGAGCAAGATGAACGCCGAATGGCCCTTCCTCTGCCACCTGCGCGACGCGGGCCGGCGCACCGCCGAGGCGTGGCTGGCCGAACACTTCGCGGACCTGGGCAACCGCTCCACCCTGGACGTCGAACAAGTCTATCACCACGCGGAGTGAGCCCGGCTGCATTGCCCCTTCTGCGTTGACCCTGCATCGACCGCTCGCCTTGCCACGTATCGCGGCGCCGACCATGCTCGGAGACAGCGGGGCACCCTGTTCCCCGCCGCTTGTCCAAGGCCACAGGAGGAGTTACCAGCGCTACTGACGCCGTCAGGCCGCTGTCACCTTCCTGACATCGTGCGCTGACAGTGTCGAAAGGAGGGCGTCACATGACGCCTGTCTCGCGACAATCAGGAGAGCTGCGCCGATGGTACGCATCGACAAGAAGGCCACCCGGCTGTACGTGCTGGACACCAACGTGCTGCTGCACGACCCCGCCGCCCTCTACCAGTTCGACGAGCATGAGGTGGTCATCCCCATGACCGTGCTCGAGGAGCTCGACAAGCACAAGAATGGCATCCGCGAGATCGCCCGCACCGCCCGCCAGGTCAGCCGCACCCTGTCCGACCTCACCGCCGACGTCGGCCTCGAGCAGATCCGCGACGGCATCCCCATCCCGCGCCTCGAGGGTCACCAGGGGCGGCTGCGGCTGCTCTGCTACCCCGACCTCGAACCCCTCGACACCCTGGAGGACAGCCCCGACAACCGCATCCTCGCCGAGACCTGCCGGTTGCGCCGCGAGCGCGACGACGCCTCGGTGATCCTGATCACCAAGGACATCAACCTCAGGGTCAAGGCGGCCGCCCTGGGCGTGCCGGTGGAGGACTACCTCACCGACCGCGCCTTCGACGACAGCGACGCCATGCTCGAGGGGGTGCGGGTCTATCCCGACGCGGGCAGCGAGCTGTGGAACGGCCTGGCGCTCGAGGTCGAGGTGGAGCGCGACGAGCACCGCGTGCTCTACCGCCTGGTGGGCGAGATCCCCGCCGAGTGGCACCCCGGCATGCTGGTCGCCGACGGCGACTGCGAGGCCGGCTTCGAGGCCATCGTGCGTGCCACCAGCCGCCGCCAGGCCACCCTGGAGCTGCTCACCAACTACCGCCACGGCGCCAGCGTGTGGGGCGTGCACGCCAGCGACTGCCGCCAGAACTTCGCCCTCAACCTGCTGATGGATGACGATATCGACCTGGTCACCATCGCCGGCAGCGCGGGCACCGGCAAGACCTTCATGACCCTGGCCGCGGCCTTCCAGCAGACCCTGGACAGCAAGCGCTTCGAGCGCATCGTCTTCACCCGGGCACCGATCTCCATGAGCGAGGACATCGGCTACCTGCCCGGCACCGAGGAGGAGAAGATGTCACCCTGGATGGGCGCCTTCCACGACAACATGGACAACCTGCTGCGCGACGAGGATGGCGGCTCGAGCTGGGACAACGGCGCCACCCGCCAGCTGCTCGGCGCCCGAGTGCAGATCCGCGCCCCGGGCTTCATGCGCGGGCGCACCCTCAACGACACCTTCCTGATCATCGACGAAGCCCAGAACTTCACCCCCAAGCAGCTCAAGTCGCTGGTCACCCGCGCCGGGCGCAACACCAAGATCGTCTGCCTGGGCAATGTCGGCCAGATCGACACCCCCTACCTGACCGCCAACAGCTGCGGCATGGCGGCGGTGGTGCAGCGCTTCCGCGACTGGCCCCACGCCGGCCACGTCACCCTGAAGAGCGTGGAGCGCTCGCGCCTGGCCCTGGCCGGCGAGGAGCTGCTGTAGCCCAGGGCAGGTGCCGCAACGGCGGAAGGCCGGCGCCATCGGCGCCGGCCTTCCTGTTGCCACCTCGCGGCTGACGCCACTCAGCCGCGGCGATTGACCGCGGCCTCGATCAACGCTTCGCTCTCGCTGCCGGGGCCCTGGCGGATCACCGTCTGGGCCTCGTGCCACAGGCAGACCGTCTTGCCGCAGGAGGCGCAGTGCACCGCGTCGTCGGGATTCTTCACCTGGGAGACCCGCATCAGGTGGCTGCCGCAACCCGGGCAGGCCACCGGCAGGCGAAAGTCTTCGGAGAGTCCGGACATGCTGATGTGCTCCTTGTGCTTGGGGTCAACCTGGGATCAGGTCTCACTGATCGTGACGGGGTGCGACGTTGATTTCCAGCCTCCCTCCTCACGGAGCCCCGGGATCCTGGATGAGTGCCTCGGGGCCGCAGATCCGGTTGCGCCCGCTGCGCTTGGCGCGATAGAGCGCGCGATCCGCCTGGGCGAGACCCGATTCCAGTGAGCCCTCGCCCCCGAGTACCGCAAGCCCCAGGCTGACGGTGAAGCGTATGGTCTCGCCGTCGGCCTCGAGCTCGATGGCCGCCACCGCCTGGCGCAGCCGCTCGAGGATGGCCCAGGCCTCCTCGGGGCGGCTGTCCACCAGCAGCACCACGAACTCCTCGCCACCGATGCGGGCGAAGAGGTCGTAGGGGCGCAGCGACTCGCGGCAGGTGGTGGCGAAGGCCTGCAGGGCCAGGTCGCCCGCGGCGTGGCCATAGGTATCGTTGAGGGCCTTGAAGTGATCCAGGTCGAGCATGGCCAGCGACAGCGTCTGGCCGTGACGGGCGGACCGGGCCAGCGCCGCCTCCCCCTGCTCGAGGAAGGCGCGTCGGTTGAGGGCACCGGTCAGCATGTCGGTGCCCACCAGGCGCTGGATGCGCTGCTCGACCTGCTTGCGTTCGTCGATGTCGATCAGCACCCCGTCCCACATCTGCTCCCCTTCGCGGCGTGCCAGGGGGATGGCGCGGGCCTCTCCGAGCCCTGGCCCCACCCTACTCCAGTTTTCCGCGCAGGGCACCACCCGACGGCCGCGGCGCGCCGCCTACAGCCCCAGCCGCGCGGCCACGTAATCGGCATCCTTGTCGCCGCGGCCGGAGAGGTTGACCAGGATATGCTGGTCGGCGGGCAGGGTCGGGGCCATGCGCATCGCCCAGGCCACGGCGTGGGCGCTCTCCAGCGCCGGGATGATGCCCTCGACCCGCGACAGCGTCAGGAAGGCCTCCAGGCACTCGTCGTCGCTGGCGCTCTGGTAGTCGACCCGTCCCAGCTCCTTGAGGTAGCTGTGCTGGGGCCCCACGCCCGGGTAGTCGAGGCCGGAGGCGATGGAGTGCACCGGCATGGGATTGCCGGCCTCGTCCTCCAGCACGTAGCAGGCCATGCCGTGGATCTCGCCGGGCTTGCCCAGCGTCAGGGTCGCCGAGTGGCGCGGGGTGTCGAGGCCCTCGCCGGCAGGCTCCACGCCCACCAGGTGCACGGAGTCATCGTCCAGGAAGGCGGTGAACATGCCCATGGCGTTGGAGCCACCGCCCACGCAGGCGGTGACGTGGTCCGGCAGGCGGCCGTGGCGCGCCAGGAACTGCTCCCGCGACTCGCGGCCGATGACCGACTGGAAGTCGCGCACCATCTTGGGGAAGGGGTGCGGCCCCACCACCGAGCCGATGGCGTAGATGAAGTGCTGCGGGTCCTTGAGGTACTCCTCGAAGGCGCTGTCCACGGCGTCCTTGAGGGTCGCCGTGCCGCGTGTCACCGGGATCAGGGTGGCCCCCAGGATCTTCATCTTGGTGACGTTGGGGTGCTCCTTCTCGATGTCCACCTGGCCCATGTGGATCTCGCAGGGGATGCCCACCAGGGCGCAGGCGGTGGCAAGCGCCACGCCGTGCTGGCCGGCGCCGGTCTCGGCGATCACCTTGGTCTTGCCCATGAACCTGGCGAGCAGCGCCTCGCCCAGGCAGTGGTTGATCTTGTGGGCGCCGGTGTGGTTCAGGTCCTCGCGCTTGAGGTGGATCTGGGCGCCGCCCAGCGTCTCGGAGAGACGCCGGGCATGGAAGATCGGGCTGGGGCGACCCACGTAGTCGGCGAAGAGGCTGGCGAGCTCGGCCTGGAAGTCCTCGCAGACGCGGATCTCCTCATAGGCGGCGTCGATCTCGTCCATCACCGCCTTGAGCTCCGGGGGGATCAGCTGGCCGCCAAAGCGGCCGAAGTAGCCCTGGGCATCGGGGAGGTTGGCGTAGGGGGAGGTGCTCATGTCGGATACCTGCGGGCATGGAGGGTCGTGAGACGCATCCTGCCCGCCGGCGACGGGGCTGTCGAGGCGACCTTCGGCGACTCAGCGCGCCAGGCGCTGGCCGAGCCAGTGGCCGATGTCCGCCACCTGCTGGGGGCAGACGGCGTGCGCCATGGGGTACTGGCGGTAGTGGGCCGGGTAGCCCAGCCGCTTGACCGTCTCGAAGCCCGCCTTGCCCAGCGCCTCGGGCACCACCGGGTCGAAGCTGCCGTGGTGCACCTCGATGGGCAGCTCGCGGTTGGCCTCGGCGAGCGCGATGGAGTCGGCGGTGGCGAAGTAGGTGGAGAGCGCCAGCAGTCCGCCCAGCGGCTGCTCGAAGGAGAGCGCCGCCTGATAGGCCACCGCGCCGCCCTGGGAGAAGCCGGCTAGGATGATGCGCCGGCTGTCGATGCCGTGGCCGATCTGCTCGCGCACCAGGCCCTGGATGCGCTCCGCGGAGGCGATCAGCTGCGGCTCGTCGACGCGACGGTCGAGGCTCATCTCCTTGATGTCGTACCACGCCGGCATCACCATGCCGCCGTTGATGGTCACCGGCAGGCGCGGGGCGTGGGGCAGGATGAAGCGCACGCTGGCATCCCGCGGCAGCGACAGGGCCGGCACCAGCGGCTCGAAGTCACGACCGTCGGCGCCCAGGCCGTGGAGGATGAAGACGCAGGCGTCGGCGGGGGTGCCGCCCTGGGGATCGATGATCAGCTCACCGGGTTCGCTCATGGCTCGGGGTCTCCAGCGGGAAAAGGACTTACCCTAGCGCACTGCGCCGGGGCTGGCCATGGCGGGAACGAGTCCCCCAGGGTGATCGCAGACAGAAGCAAGGCGCAAGGCGCTACCGGCGCCTTTCGCTATCGCCGCATGGCTAACGGCGATAGCCCTGACGGGCACCCAGACAGCAGAAAGGCCCGCCGAGGCGAGCCTTTCATCATGCGCAGGGCTTACGCCCGGGCAATCACATCAGATCAGTCGATGACCTTGATGTTGGAGGCCTGGAGGCCCTTCTTGCCCTGAGTGACCTCGAAGGAGACCTTCTGGCCGTCCTGCAGGGTCTTGAAGCCGTCGGCCTGAATCTCGGAGAAGTGTGCGAACAGATCGTCGCCGCTGTCGTCCGGAGAGATGAAGCCGTAGCCCTTGGTGTCGTTGAACCACTTGACGGTACCGGTAGCCATGATCGAATTCCTCGAATAGCGTTTTGATTTGCCGGGAAATACCCGAGTTGCAGTGGGTAAAACAAGAAACGTTCCCGGGAAAATCGAGGCGCTAGAGCGTTCGATGCCTACCTGGGGTGTTACGACTTGCTAACCAACTGCGTGCAGCATGCGCCCTTGGCGGGCGCACGTCAAACACTATTTGCACTGGATGACCGGAACGTGACGCTCAGGCCCCGGCGAGGATCCAGCGTGCCGCCTTCTCGGCGATCATCAGCGTCGGCGAGTTGGTGTTGCCGCTGGTGATGGTGGGCATCACGCTGGCGTCCACCACCCGCAGGCCCGCCACGCCCCGCACCCGCAGGTGCGGGTCGACCACCGCCATGGGGTCGTCATCGCGCCCCATCTTCGCCGTGCCCACCGGGTGGAAGATGGTGGTGCCGATGTCGCCGGCCAGGCGCGCCAGGTCGTCGTCGCTCTGGTACTCGAGGCCGGGCTTGACCTCCTCCGGCGCGTACCTGGCGAAGGCGGGCTGGCTCGCGATGCGCCGGGTGACCCGCAGCGAGTCGGCCGCCACCTGGCGATCCTCGGGGGTGCTCAGGTAGTTCGGCGCGATGGCCGGGGCCTGGCGCGGATCGCGGCTTCGGATGCGCACCGTGCCGCGGCTGGTGGGGTTGAGGTTGCAGACGCTGGCGGTGATCGCCGGGAAGGTGTCGAGGGGCTGGCCGAAGGCGGGCAGGCTCAGCGGCTGCACGTGGTACTCGATATTGGGATGCGTGAAGGCCTCGCTGCTGCGTGTGAAGGCGCACAGCTGCGAGGGCGCCATGCTCATGGGCCCCGAGCGCTTCAGCGCATACTCCAGGCCGATCTTCGCCTTGCCCACCAGGGAGTTGGCCATGGTGTTGAGGGTCCTGGCCCCGGTTACCTTGTAGACCGAACGGATCTGCAGGTGGTCCTGGAGGTTCTCCCCTACCCCAGGCAGGTCGGCCACCACCGGGATGTCGTGTTCGGCGAGCAGCGCCGCCGGGCCGATGCCGGAGAGCTGCAGCAGCTGGGGCGAGCCGATCGCCCCGGCGGCCAGGATCACCTCGCGCCCGGCGCGCACCACGGTTTGCTCACCGCCGCGCTCGACGCGCACGCCGCGGGCCCGGGGCTCGCCTTCCTCGCGGTCGAGCTCCAGCCCCAGCACCTGGGTGGAGTGCCACAGGGTCAGGTTGTCGCGCCTCTCGACGTCGCGCAGGAAGGCCTTGGCGGTGTTCCAACGGAAGCCGCGGCGCTGGTTGACCTCGAAGTAGTCGACCCCCTCGTTGTCGCCACGGTTGAAGTCGCGGGTGCGCGGGATCCCCGCCTCCACCGCCGCGGTGGCGAAGTCGTCCAGCACCTGCCACCTGAGGCGCTGCTTCTCCACCCGCCACTCGCCGCCGTGGCCGTGGTAGTCGGCGTGATCGGGGTCGGCATCGCCCCCCTCGTCCAGGCGATAGTGGTGCTCGTGACGCCGGAAGTCGGGCAGGCAGCGCTCCCAGCGCCACTCGGGCTCGCCGGTGAGCTCGGCCCAGCCGTCGTAGTCGCGGGCCTGGCCGCGGATGTAGAGCATGCCGTTGATGCTCGAGCAGCCGCCCAGGGTCTTGCCGCGGGGGTAGATCAGCGAGCGGCCGTTGAGGCCGGCGTCCGGCTCGGTGCGGTAGCGCCAGTCGGTGCGCGGGTTGTCGATGCAGTAGAGGTAGCCCACCGGGATATGGATCCAGTGGTAGTTGTCGCGGCCCCCCGCCTCGATCAGCAGCACCCGGTTGGCCGGGTCGGCGCTCAGGCGGTTGGCCAGCAGGCAGCCGGCGGTGCCGGCTCCCACCACGATATAGTCGAATTCTTGTTCTGCCATGGCGTGCTCTCACGTCGCAATCGGCGAGAGGCGAAACCGGCGCCTCTCGCCTGGGCATTGGGTGGCCGGAGTTACTTATGGGTCGGCATGGCGAACTCGGCGCCGCCGCGGATGGAGTCGGACCAGCGCTGCATGATCGACTTCTGCTTGGTATAGAAGCGCACACCCTCTTCGCCGTAGGCGTGGGTGTCGCCGAACAGCGAGCGCTTCCAGCCACCGAAGCCGTGCCAGGCCATGGGCACCGGGATCGGCACGTTGATGCCCACCATGCCCACCTGGATGCGCCGGCCGAACTCGCGGGCCACGCTGCCGCTCTCGGTGAAACAGCTCACGCCGTTGCCGAACTCGTGGGCGTTGATCAGCTCGATGGCGGTGGCGACGTCCGGGACCCGTACGCAGACCAGCACCGGGCCGAAGATCTCCTCCCGGTAGATGGTCATCTCCGGGGTGACATGGTCGAACAGGGTGCCGCCCATCCAGAAGCCCTGCTCGCAGCCCTCGCCAGTAGTGGAGGCATCGAACTCACGGCCGTCGACCACCAGCTCAGCGCCCTCCTCCACGCCCTTGGCGATGTAGCCGGTGATGCGCTCGTGGGCCTGGCGGGTGACGATGGGCCCCATCTCGGCGTCAAGCTGCATGCCGTCCTTGACCTTGAGGGCGCGCGCCCGCTCGGCCAGGCGCGGCACCACCTGGTCGGCCACGTCGCCCACCAGCACCGCCACGCTGATCGCCATGCAGCGCTCGCCGGCGGAGCCGTAGGCGGCGCCGACCAGGGCATCCACCGCCTTGTCGAGGTCGGCATCGGGCATCACCACCATATGGTTCTTGGCCCCGCCCAGGGCCTGCACCCGCTTGCCATGGCGGGCGCCACGCTCGTAGATCAGGTTGGCGATGGGCGTGGAGCCGACGAAGGAGAGCGCGCGCACCTCGGGGTGGTCGATCAGCGCCTCGACGCTCTCCTTGTCGCCCTGCACCACGTTGAAGACGCCGTCCGGCAGCCCGGCCTGCTTGAGCAGGTCGGCGATCATCAGCGAGGCGCTGGGGTCGAGCGGGCTCGGCTTGAGGATGAAGGTGTTACCGGTGGCGATGGCCACCGGGAACATCCACATCGGCACCATGGCCGGGAAATTGAAGGGGGTGATGCCGGCCACCACGCCCAGCGGTTGGCGCATCGTCCAGTTGTCGATGCCGCCGCTCACCTGCTCGGTGTAGTCACCCTTGAGTAGCTGCGGGATGCCGCAGGCGAACTCGACGATATCGATGCCCCGGGCCACCTCGCCCTGGGCGTCGGTGAACACCTTGCCGTGCTCCCGGGTGATCGCCTCGGCCAGGGCATCCTTGTTGGCGTTGAGCAGCTCGAGGAACTTGAACAGCACCCGGGCACGGCGGATCGGCGGGGTGTCGGCCCAGGCCGGGAAGGCCGCGGCGGCGGCACTCACCGCGCCATCGACATCGGCGGCGCTGGCCAGCGCCACCTGGCCGGTGACCTCGCCGGTGGCCGGGTTGGTGACCGGCTGGGTGCGCCCGGACTCGCCGCCGGAGATGGCGCCGTTGATATAGTGCTGGATGCTGGCAGTGCTCATATCTCGCCTCGTCATTGTCATCGGGATGCTCCCGAGGGGTGTGGCTCGGGACGCCCGTATCATGGGGATGCAACGCTTCCAGACTAACGCGCCGCCGGCCGGGATCAATTGAGAAATCCAAAAGCAGCGTATAAGTTTCTCTGATATCACTCCTCCCGGAGCGCCCCATGGCCGACCTTCAGACCCTGCGTGCCTTCGTCGGCGTGGCCCGCGCGGGCAGCGTCTCCCGCGCCGCCGAGCGCCTGCACCTGACCCAGCCCGCGGTCAGCCTCAAGCTCAAGCAGCTCCAGCAGGAGGTGGGGCTGACCCTGTTCCGTCGCCGCCCCCAGGGGCTCGTGCTGACCGAGGATGGCGAGGCGCTGCTGCCCGCCGCCGACAAGGCGCTGGCCGCCATGGCCGCCTTCGAGCAGCAGGCCCGGGCCCTGCACAGCACCCTGCGCGGCCGGCTGCGCATCGGCACCATCGTCGACCCCGAGTTCATCCGCCTGGGCGCCTTCCTGCACCGCCTGGTGGAGCGCGCCCCGCAGCTGGAGACCGAACTCTCCCACGGCATGAGCGGCAGCGTGCTGGCCCGCCTGGGACGAGACGAGCTCGACGTCGGCTTCTACCTGGCGCCGCCCGGCGAGGGGCCCGGCGCGCAGGCCGACACCATCGCCCACCGCGAGCTGACCCACTTCGACTACCGGGTGATCGCCCCGGCGGGCTGGGGCGGTCGCCTGGCCGGGGCGGACTGGACCCGGCTCGCCGGCCTGCCCTGGATCGTCACGCCGCCCGACTCGGTGCACCAGCGCCTGCTCGAGGGGACGCTGGCGCCCCTGGGGCTGGCGCCGCGCGGGGTGGCCCGGGTCGACCAGGAGGCGTGCATGCTCGACCTGGTGCGCGCCGGCGTGGGGCTGAGCCTGGCGCGGGACACCCTGGCCATGACCGAGCGCCAGGAGCGCGGCCTGGCACTCGCCGAGGGGATTCGCCTGCCCTGCGCGCTGTGCTTCCTGTGGCCCCGGGGGCGAGAGGAGGAGCCGGTGATCGCCGAGGCCCTCTCGGCCCTGGAGGCGGTGTGGGGAGGCTCGGAGGCCTGAGGCTGTCTTCGACATCGCGCCGGCGGCGGCGCATCATGGACGCTTTTCCGCCTAACAATCTCCACGACCTCACTCATGAGCCACGATACCACCCAGCAGAATCGTCAGCGCAACCACTTCGCCGGCCACGACGCCATCTGGCTGTTCGGCTACGGCTCGCTGATCTGGAAGGCCGATTTTCCTTATATCGAACGCCGCCCGGCGCATATCCACGGCTGGGTGCGGCGCTTCTGGCAGGGCTCCCACGACCATCGCGGCACCCCTGAGGCCCCCGGCCGGGTGGTCACCCTGGTGCGCGAACCGGGTGCCGTCTGCCACGGCATGGCCTACCGCATCACCCCGGAGGTGCTCGCGCCGCTCGACGTGCGCGAGAAGAATGGCTACCTGCGCGAGGTGATCACCCTGGGCTTCGACGACGACGCCGGGGGGCATGCGGAGGGGCTGGTCTACCTGGCCGGCGCCGACAACGCCGCCTACCTCGGCGACGCCCCGCTGGACGCCATCGCCGCCCAGATCGCCGCCGCCCACGGCCCCAGCGGCCCCAACCGCGACTACCTGCTGCACCTGGCCGAGGCGCTGCGCGCCCTCGAGGTCGAGGATGAGCACGTCTTCGCCCTGGCCGCCAGGCTGCCCGGAGAACGTGACTGATGGAGGCGCTCGCGACCTGGCAGTACCTGGCGATCGCCCTGATCTTCGTGTGGAGCGGCTTCGTGCGTACCAGCCTGGGCTTCGGCGGCGCGGTGCTCTCGCTGCCCTTCCTGCTGCTGGTCCACGACCAGCCGCTGGTGTTCCTGCCGATCATCGCCATCCACCTGCTGATCTTCTCCAGCTGGATCGCCTGGAACGGCCATCGCCAGCTGGTGGCCGAGAACGGTGGCCGCAAGCCGGCCGAGGGCAACATCGACTGGGCCTACCTGTGGCGGGCCATGAAGGTGATGATCGTGCCCAAGCTGGTCGGGGTGGTCGGCCTGCTGACCCTGCCCGGCCATGTGATGACCAGCATCATCTTCGTGATCGTGATGGTCTATGCGGTGGGCTACGTGCTCGACAAGCCCTTCCGCAGCCACCACCCCTGGGTCGACGCCCTGCTGCTGGCGCTGGGTGGCTATGTCAGCGGCACCTCGCTGATCGGCGCGCCGCTGATCGTGGCGGTGTTCGCCACCCACGTGGCGGCCCGCCAGCTACGCGACACGCTCTTCGTGCTGTGGTTCATCCTGGTGCTGATCAAGATGGTCTCCTTCCTGATCGCCGGGGTCGACCTGCAGCTGATCCACCAGCTGTGGCTGCTGCCCTGCGCCCTGGTGGGGCACCTGCTGGGCGAGCGTGCCCACCGCTACCTGGTGGGCAGCCGCACCAACCTCTACTTCCGGGTGCTGGGCGCGGTGCTGATCCTGGTCAGCCTGGTGGGGCTGCTCGCACCCCTGCGCTGATGGGCACGCCCCTGCCCCGCCAGGGGCGGGGGCCATGCAGCAAGGCACGCACAAGAGAGCCCGGCGCCTGTCGCGCCGGGCCCTCGAATCACTCGTGCTCGACCTCGAGCACCTCGCCGTCGCGGCTCTTGACCTCCAGCTCACGGCCGTCGGCGTCATAGCCCTCGATGTCGACGCGGCCGTCGCGGTCGACCTGGAGCTCCTCGAACGCGACCAGGCCCTCGGCCACGGCCAGCGCCATGGCGTCGCGCACCTCGGCCTCGGAAAGGCCCCAGGCGCCGCCGTCGCGCTTCCTGCGCTCCTCCTTCAGGCTCTCGCCGCTGGCCAGGTCGAAGCTCACCTCGGCCTGCCACTCGTCGTCGAGCCAGCCCTCGACCTCGACGCGGTCGTCGCGCTTCACCTCGATCTCCTCATAGGTCTGGAAGCCGAAGTCGCCGGCCTGGGCCAGCACCTCGTCGAGGCGCTCGCTGGCCAGGCGATCGTCCGCGGCCTGGGCCAGGGTGGCGGCGCCCAGCAGGGCGGCCATGGAGGCGGTCAGGATCATCTTGCGTTGCATGGTGTCGTCCTCTTGTCTGCGGGTTGCCGGGCTATTACACGCCTTCCCACCTTGCCCGAAGGTGACGAGGCCGTTCATGCTCTGTTCATGTTGCCCCTGGCACCCTGAGCCCATGCTGATACCTCGCCCCTACACTACCCTCCTCCATCGTGCCCGCGCGCTGCTGCCGGCAGCCCTGCTCGCCGGGCTGCTGGTACCGTTGGCCGCCGCTCCCGCGGTCGCCGAGGAGCACTGGCAGGAGCTCCACGAGGCGGTGCGCGAGGAGCGGATCGTGGCCCTGCCCGAGCTCCTCGACTGGCTGGAGGCGCGCTACGCGGGCCAGGTGCTGGAGGTGGAGCTGGAGCGCGACGACGGCCGGCTGGTCTACGAGATCGAGATGCTGGGGCCCCAGGGGCAGAAGGTGGAGTTCGAGTTCGATGCCGAGAGTGGCGAGCTGGTCGGCATGGAGGGCGTGAGAATCGACGCCATGCGGCGCAAGGAGGCACCGTGAAGGTACTGCTGGTGGAGGACGACCCGGCGCTGGCCGAGGCGCTGGGCGAGGCGCTCGGGGATGCCGGCCTGCTGCTCGAGCACACCGCCAGCGGCGGCGAGGCGGACTTCCTGGTGCGCACCGAGGCCTACGACGCGGTGATCCTCGACCTGGGCCTGCCCGACGGCGACGGCAGCCGCTGGCTCGCCGAGTGGCGTGAGGACGGCCTCGAGCTGCCGGTGCTGGTGCTCACCGCCCGCACCCGCTGGGCCGACAAGGCCGCCGGCTTCTCCGCCGGCGCCGACGACTACGTGACCAAGCCCTTCGAGACCGCCGAGGTGCTGTTCCGACTCCACGCCCTGGTGCGCCGCAGCCACGGCCACGCCCACCCGGTGATCCGGGTCGGCGAGCTGGCCTTCGACACCCACACCGGCAGCGTCACCCTAGCCGGGCGCCCGGTCAGCCTCACCGCCCAGGAGTCGCGGCTGCTCGCCTACCTGGCCCACGCCGCGCCACGGGTGGTCAGCCGCAGCGAGCTCGCCGAGCATGTCTATGACCGCGACCACGAGCCCGACTCCAACGTCATCGACGTGCAGGTCAGCCGCCTGCGTCGCAAGCTGGGGGCCGCGCGCATCGAGACCCGGCGCGGCCAGGGCTACCGCCTGGTCGACACCGACGCGGCTTCATGACCGCACGTCGCCTCTCCCTGGCCAGCCGGCTGATGCTGGCGACGCTGACGGTCCTGCTGGTCTCGCTGCCGCTGGCCGGCATCGCCCTCTCCCGCCACGTCGAGGCCACCGCCACCGCCAGCTTCGACGAGCGGCTGGAATCGCTGCTGCGGGTGGTGGTCGCCGGGCTGGCCTGGGACGAGGTCGCCGGCGAGCTGGTGCTGCAGCGTGACCTGGGCGAGCCACGCTTCACGCGGGTCTTCTCCGGCTGGTACTGGCAGGCCAGCGACGGCGGCGGGCACACCCTCGCCTCGCGCTCGCTGTGGGACCAGCGCCTGGCCACCGCCGCCCACCCCGAGATCGCCTTCCGCGACCTCACGGGGCCGCGCGGCACGCCGCTGCGCGCCATCGAACGCGACATCCGCCTGGCCCCCCTGGCCGAACCGCTGCATGTCGCCGTGGCGATCTCCCGGGAGCCGCTGGACAGCGAGATCGCCCGCTTCGACCGCCTGCTGGCGCTCTCCCTGGCCGGCCTCGGCGCACTGCTGCTGGCCGCCCTGGCGCTGCAGATCCGCTGGGGGCTGGCCCCGTTGCGCCGCCTGCGCGCCGACCTTCGCCGGGTGGAGGATGGCCAGGCCGAGCGCCTGGATACACGACTCCCGGAGGAGCTCGCCCGCCTGGCCGCGGCCATGAACGGGGTGCTGGAGCGTGACCACCGGCTGATGGCCCACGCTCGCCACGCCGCCGGCAACCTGGCCCACGCCCTGAAGACCCCGGTCAGCGTGCTGACCACCCTGGCCGACGGCATCGAGGAGCCGCGGCGCGGGCGCCTGCGCGATGAGCTCGCGCGCATCGACGCCGCGGTGCGTCACCACCTGGCGCGGGCCACGGCGGGGGGCGACGCCGGCCTGGCGCCGCGGGTGGCGGTGGCCGAGGTGCTCGCTCCCATCGTCGAGGGGCTGGGCCGCCTGGCCGAGCGACGCGGCATCGAGCTCCGGGTGGCACTGCCCGCCACGCTGCGCGTGCGCCTGGATCCCCAGGACCTGCAGGAGCTGGTCGGCAACCTGCTCGACAACGCCCTGCGCTGGGCGTCGCGCGAGGTGCGCCTCGACGGCGGCGAGGCGGATGACGGGGTGTGGCTGGCGGTGGAGGACGACGGCCCCGGCATGGACGAGGCCCAGCGCCAGGCGGCCCTGGGGCGCGGCGCACGGCTCGACGAGCGGCGCTCCCAGAGCGGCCTGGGGCTGGCCATCGTCGGCGAGCTGGTGGCGCTGCACGGCGGCGAGCTTACGCTGACGCGCTCGACGCTCGGCGGACTGGCCGCACGGGTCCGGCTGCCGGCGAGCCTGCTGCGCGAGCGCGACCCGGGCTAGCGCGGCGGGTCGTCAGCGCAGTCGCCCGGCGTCTCGACCTGGATGGTGGCGTGGCGGATGCCGTAGCGCTCCACCAGCAGCGCCTTGATCGCCACCAGGGTCGCCTGGCGATCCTCATCCGCGGCCACCGCGGCGTGCAGCGAGACCAGGTGACGTGCCGGGGTCAGCGACCAGACGTGCACATGGTGGACGTCCTGCACCGCCGGCAGCGCCGCGGGGATCTCCCGGCGCAGGGTCGCGGCATCGGGATCCTCGGGCGAGCCCTCCAGCAGGATATGCCCCGCCTCGCGGGTGAGCTTCCAGGCGCTCCTCAGGATCAGCGCCGCCACCAGCAGCGACAGCAGCGGGTCGATGGGGGTCCAGCCGGTGACCAGGATCACCACGGCGGCGACGATGGCCGCCACCGAGCCCAGCAGGTCGCCCAGCACGTGCAGGGCGGCCCCGCGCATGTTGAGGTTGTCGCGGTCGCCACCGTGGAGGATGGCGAACACCACCAAGTTCACGACCAGCCCCAGCACGGCGATGGTCAGCATGGTGGTGCCCATCACCGCCACCGGCGCAAGGAAGCGGCGCACCGCCTCGATGGCGATCCACACCACGATGGCGATCAGGGTGATGCCGTTGACGAAGGCGGCCAGGGTCTGCACCCGGTGGGAGCCATAGCTGCGCCGGCCGTCCGCGGGCCGCTGGCTGATCCAGGCGGCAAACCAGGCCAGCGCCAGAGCAGCGGTGTCGGTCAGCATATGGCCGGCGTCGGCGAGCAGCGCAAGCGAGCCGGAGACGATGCCACCCACCACCTCGGCGACCATGAAGCCGCCGGTGAGCAGGATCGCCCAGCTCAGCCGGCGCCGGCTGTCGTGGGCGTGAGGGGCGTGGTCATGGGCATGATCGTGGGACATGGGGCCCTCCTGTGGCGGGCCCCCAGCATAGCATCAGGCCCGCCCACGGGGCTTACCTGGGGGCAGGTCTACGGGGAGGCGCTGTGAACCCCTCCCTGGGCGCTACCAACGCCCTGCTTCGCTCTCGCGTCCCGCTCCGCTTGCAGGAGCGGTGCTGGCCATCCGTGGCCAGCCCGTTCGGAGCAGTGCTCCTCACCCCTGGCGTATGGCCTCCCCTTCGACCTGCCCCCAGCGCCCCTGCTATACACCTATACGCCTGCTACCCTTGCAGCCTCGCGGCGTCGCTTGAGCTCGTAGGCCGTCGCCAGCAGCACCGTGACCAGGATCAGGATCAGCCCCAGGGCGTTGACCGCCGGGGTCAGACCGGTGCGCACCTTGGAGGCGATATAGACCGTCAGGGTGGTGTCGTAGCCCACCACGAACAGGGTGGTGTTGTAGTTCTCGAACGACTGCAGGAAGGCGATCACCCCCGCCGAGAGGATCGCCGGCCTGAGGAAGGGCAGCAGGATGCGCCGGAACGCCTGCCAGGGGGTGGCACCCAGGTCCAGGGCGGCGCGCTCCAGGGTGCGGTCGAAGCGCTGCAGCCGGGCGGTGACCATCAGCATCACGTAGGCGGCGATGAAGGTAGCCTGGCCCACTACGGTGAGAAAGATGCCGCCGCCCACGCCCCACTGGCGCCAGAAGATCAGCGTCGAGATGCCGATGATCACCCCGGGGGTGAGCAGCGGCGAGAGGATCAGCGCGTAGAGGAAGGGCTTGGCGCGGCTCGAGACGGTGTTGAGGAACAGCGCGGTGGCGATGCCGATGGGCACCGCCAGCAGGAGCACGCCGATGGCAACGATGGCGCTGTTGGCCAGCGCCTGCCACATGGCGCCATCCTCGGCCAGTTCACCGAACCAGCGCAGGGTGGTGCCGTCCCAGGGGGTCACGGTGGGGAAGCGGCTGTCGTTGAAGGTGGCCGCAGCCATGATGGCGAGCGGCAGGAAGAGGTAGCCGAAGAACACCACCACGTAGAAGCGCAGGCCCCAGCCCAGCAGCCGTTGCGAACTCATCCGACCCGACTCCTCATTTGGCCCAGTGTTTCATTTAGCAATGTCTCCCAGCCCCACCTTGAACACCTTCATCACCAGCGACATGAAGCCGATGCACAGCACCAGCAGCAGGAAGGCGTAGGCCGCCCCCTGGTTCCAGTTGCCGCCCTCGAAGAACCAGTTGTAGATGATCTGGGTGAACCAGCGGCTGCCCGGCGAGCCGAGCAGCGCCGGCACCGCGTAACTGCCGGCGGCCAGCATGAAGGTCATGATGCAGCCGGTGGCGATGCCCGGCTTGGCGTGGGGGATGACGATGCGCCGATGGGTGCGCAGGGTGCCGGCACCGAGGTCCCGGGCGGCGCGCACCTGGTTGTCGTCGAGGCTCTCGATGGCGTTGTAGACCGGGAACACCATGAACAGGATGTAGGCGTAGACCATGCCCACCATCACCCCGGCATCGCCGCTGAGGAAGCGGATGGGGCGGTCGATCAGCCCCAGCATCATCAGCAGCTCGTTGAGCGGCCCGCGAAACGCCAGCAGGATGAACCACGAGTAGGTACGCAGGATCTCGTTGATCCAGAAGGGGATGATCAGCAGCAGCAGGCACAGCGCCGCCTGCCGTGGGGTGGCCACCTTGGCCAGGTACCAGGCCAGCGGGTAGCTGACGCCGAGCGTCAGCAGGGTCACCAGCACGCTGGACCACAGCGTCTTGAGGAAGATCGCCCGGTGGATGTCGTTGGCGAACAGGGTGGCGTAGTTGGCGAGCGTCCAGCCATCCTCGGGACCGCCGCGCTGGTCGGGCAGCAGGTTGGGGCGCAGCGAGTAGTCGATCATCTGCAGCTGCGGCAGGGTCACCATCAGGATCAGCCAGATGCCCAGCAGGGTGAGGATCGCCGCCGTCAGCGGACCGCCGAAGCGCGCGGCGAGCTGCCTAGCGATGCCCATCGCTCGCCTCCACCACCTCGCCGGTCTCGGCATCGACGCGCGGGCCGTCATCCCGGGGCAGCACCACCGTCTCGGCGGGATCAAAGCCCAGGGTAATCGCCTCGCCGCGGGAGAGGGCATCGGCGAAGCCGCGCGATACCTCGCTGCCGAGCTGCATGCGCAGCACCTCGCCGGAGCCCTCGAGGCGCGCCGCCACCATCAGCCAGGCGCCCTCGAAGCTCACCGACTCGACCCTCGCGGGAAGGGTCATGCCGCCGGCATCGGCGGCCACCGGGCGCAGCTGCTCCGGGCGCAGGTAGAGCGCCACCTCCACGCCAACGCCGAGCCCCGCCTCCTCGCCCACGCGCCCCTCGAGCTCGCCCAGGGCCCCGGCATCCAGGCGCACCCGCTCGCCCAGGCGCTCGATCACCCTGGCCTCGATGCGGTTGTTCTCGCCGACGAAGGCGGCCACGAAACCGGTGGCAGGCTGGCGGTAGAGGGTCACCGGGTCGGCCACCTGCTGCAGGCGCCCCGCCGACATCACCGCCACCCGGTCGGACATGGTCAGCGCCTCGCCCTGGTCGTGGGTGATGTAGATGAAGGTGATGCCGGTCTTGCGCTGGATCGCCTTGAGCTCGCTGCGCATGTGCTGGCGCAGCTTGAGGTCCAGCGCCGAGAGCGGCTCGTCGAGCAGCAGCACCCGCGGCTCCACCGCCAGCGCCCGGGCGATCGCCACGCGCTGCTTCTGGCCGCCGGAGAGCTCGTCGATGCGCTTGGGGCCGCTGCCCTCCAGGGCCACCAGCGCCAGCAGGCGCTCGGCGGTGGCGCGACGGGTGCGGCGGTCGACCCCGCGCACCTCCAGGCCGAACTCGATGTTGTCGAACACCGTCATCAGCGGGAAGAGCGCCAGGTTCTGGAAGATCATCGCCGTGGGGCGGCGATTCACCGGCACCCCGGCCATGGGCTCGCCGCCGATCAGCACCTGCCCCTCGCTGGGGGTCAGAAAGCCGCTGACGATGTTGAGCAGGGTGGTCTTGCCGCATCCCGAGGGCCCGAGGAAGCTGAAGAACTCCCCCGAGCCGATGGTCAGCGATGTCTTGTCGATGGCGGTGAAGTCGCCGAAGCGCATCACCACCTCCTCCAGGCGGACACTGCCGTCCATGGTCACCTCGCGGCCAGGCATCCGTCAGGCGGACAGGTAGCGATCCTGATACTCGTTGCGCAGCGCCACGTACCAGGGCTCCTGGATCGGCCACCACCACAGGTTCTCGAGGTCCTGCTCGGTGTAGGACTCGGTGAAGAAGCGCCGGGTCGCCTCGGGCAGCAGCTCGGTGGCCCCCCTGGAGGTGGAGTTGTAGCCGGTGGCCTCGACGAACATGGCGCCCGCCTCGGGGGTGTAGTACCAGTTGATCAGCTCGTAGACGGCGTCCGGGTTGCGGGCGTTCTTGGGGATCACGAAGCCCTCCATCCACGCCAGGGCGCCCTCCTTCGGCGCGCCGTAGGCGATGTCGTCGCCCTCTTGCTGCAGGCGGAAGGCGGTGGAGTCCCAGGTCTGGCCGATGATGGCGCCGTTGGTGCGGAAGGCGGCCTGGGCCTCGTTCTCGGTGTTCCAGAACTGCACCAGCATCGCCTTGTGCTTGATCGCCTCCTCGAGGATGACGTCGAAGTTGGCGCGCATCGCCTCCTCGCTGGCGTAGGAATCCAGCAGTGGCCGCGGCAGGCGCCCCTCGCGCTCCAGCCACAGGCCGATGCCCACCAGCGCCGAGTGACCGCGCACCGTCACGCCCTGGCCGTGCTCGGGATTCCACAGGTCGGCGTAGCTGAGGTTGGCGCGGTCGATGTCGGCGTAGCGGCGGTGCCAGGTGATCGCCTCGGTGCCCCAGTCGCTGGGCGCGAAGTAGCGCTTGCCATCCACCACGCCGCCCACCTCGGAGCCCTGGATGGCGCTCTCCAGGGCGCCGTCCCAGTGGATGCGCGACTCGTCCAGGGGCTGGATCAGATCGTAGTCCAGGTAGCCCGGCACCCGGTCCACGGTGGGCATGATCACGTCGAAGCCCTCGCCGGCGCTGGCGCGCAGCGAGTTCATCAGCTCGTCGTTGGTGCCGTAGGGGGTGAAGGTGGCGGGGATGCCGGTCTTGTCGGTGAAGTCGGCCAGCATGGCGTCGTTGAAGTAGCCCGCCCAGGCGTAGATGCGCAGCGGCTCCTGCTGGGCCAGCGCCCGGTTGATGTAGAAGGGGGTGGGCAGCGTGGCGGCCGCGCCGGCGGCCAGGGAGCCCTGCAGGAAGCGGCGACGGGTGATCGACATGGGCGAGTTCTCCTTGTGTGACGAGGTCCGTACTGGCGAGACGAGGTCCGACGCCGTAGCGGGTGCGACGCGCCTTCCCCTTATGGCGCCCGGCCATGACGGCCGGATGACACCCGCATGACGCTTGCATGACCGTTCAACCTGAATCTCCACTGTAGGCGATTCCCCGCACCGCGCCAGTGAGGCGCCTCAACGCGACGCTTGTCGAGGTGTGTTGCATCGGCGAGGGTGGAACCTCGACCCCGCGCGCCTGTCGGTGACGGGGTGCCCCAAGGAAATCGCAGACGACCTCGCCCATGGACGACGCTTCCCTCCCCACCGTGCTCGCCGGCCCGCTGCTGCGCCGCCTCACCCCCGACCGCCTGGTGCTGTGGCTGGCGGCGAGCCGCCCCCTCGCGCCGACCCTCGCCCTCACCCCGGCCGGCGAGGCGACGCGACGGCTGCCCCTCGACGCCCACTGCCGGCGGGTACCGCTGGGCCGCCACGCCTGGCTGCACCTGATCGACCTGCCGCTGGAAACCCCGCTGCCGACCGACACCCTGGTCGCCTACGACCTCTGCGTTCAGGAGGGCGAGCGCGCGAGCGGCATCGCCGACTGGGCCCCCCACCTACTCGAGGCCGACGGTGCGCTGCCCACCTTCGTGCTGGCCGGCCGCCACCACCGGCTGCTGCACGGCTCCTGCCGCAAGCCCCACCACGACGGCGGCGACGGCCTGGTGCGCGCCGAGGCCTGGCTGGCCGAGCGCCGCACGGCCCCCGAGGAGCGCCCCGCCTGGCTGCTGATGACCGGCGACCAGGTCTACGCCGACGACGTCGCCGGCCCCATGCTGGTGGCCATCCATGCCCTGATCCGCCGCCTGGGGCTGTTCGACGAGCCGCTGGAAGGAGCCGTGGTGGCCGACAGCCGGGCGCTGCATGGCGAGGCCGCCCACTACTACGATCGCGAGTCGCTGCTGCCCGATGTCGAGAGCAGCGAGAACCTTCGCGAGCGCTTCTTCGGCGGGGTGCGCAAGCCGGTGTTCACCTCCGCCAACGCCCGCAACCACCTGGCCACCTTCGCCGAGGTGGCGGCCATGTACCTGCTGGTGTGGTCACCGACGCCCTGGGAGCTGATCGAGGTGGCCACGCCCGCGCTGGATGACCGGCATGCCGCGCTGTTCGCCGAGCAGCGCGAGGTGATCGAGCGCTTCGTGGCCGGGCTGCCCGCCGCCGCGCGCCTGCTGGCGCGGCTGCCGACCCTGATGATCTTCGACGACCATGACATCACCGACGACTGGAACCTCACCGCCGACTGGGAGCGCACCGCCTACGGCCACCCCTTCTCGCGGCGCATCATCGGCAACGCCCTGCTCGGCTACCTGCTCTTCCAGGGCTGGGGCAACGACCCCGAGCGCCTGGCCGAGCCGCTGGCGGCGGCCATCGAGCCCCTCGAGCGGGCCGCGGCCGGCGACGGCTGGCTCGACGCCGCCGGGTGGGACGCCCTGATCCGGGACCTGCTGCGCTTCGAGGGGTGGGAGTACCAGGTCCCCGGCGAGCCGCCGCTGGTGGTGCTCGACACCCGCACCCGGCGCTGGCGCAGCGAGAGGAGCCCCAGGCGCCCCTCGGGGCTGATGGACTGGGAGGCGCTGAGCGACTTCCAGCAGGCGCTGCTCCACCACCGCTCGGTGATCATCGTCTCGCCGGCGCCGATGTTCGGGGTCAAGCTGATCGAGGTGGTCCAGAAGCTCTTCACCCTGGCCGGCAAGCCGCTGCTGGTGGACGCCGAGAACTGGATGGCCCATCGCGGGGCGGCCAGCGTGCTGCTCAACATCTTCCGCCACTCGCGCACCCCGGGGAATTACGTCATCCTCTCCGGCGACGTGCACTACTCCTTCGCCTACGACATCCGCATCCGCCAGCGCCGCCAGGGGCCGCGGCTGTGGCAGATCACCTCCAGCGGCATCAAGAACGCCTTCCCCGACACCCTGCTCGACTGGTTCGACCGCCTGAACCGCTGGCTCTACGCGCCCCGCTCACCGCTCAACTGGTTCACCAAGCGCCGCCGCCTGGCCATTACGCCCCGCGACCCGGATCGCGCCAAGGCCGGCGAGCGGCTCTGGAATGGCAGTGGGATCGGCCTGGTCGACTTCGACGACCAGGGCCGCCCCCGCGCGATCCGCCAGCTCGACGCCCGTGGCTTCGATGTGACCTTCCCGCCACCAGCTCACGAGGAGGGCTGACGCCGCCGCCACAGCGCCAAGCCGCCGGCCATCACCAGCCAGGCCAGGGCCGCGGCGATCAGGTCGTCGAGCACGATGCCAGCACCGCCGGGCACCGCCTCGGCCAGGCTCACCGGCGGCGGCTTGGTCGCGTCGAAGACCCGGTAGACCACGAAGGCGGAAGCCATCGCCCAGGGCTGGCGGGCCGCCGCCAGCCCCAGCACCGCCACCGGGAAGGCGACGATCTCGTCGAGCACGATGCGCCCGTCATCCTTGGCGGAAAGCGCCTGCTCGGCCAGGTGGCAGACCGGCACCGCGGCCACCAGCAGCGCCAGCGTCACCGCGACCTGCACCCGCCGTGAGCGACCCAGGAGCCACCACGCCAGCGGCACGCCGAGAAGCGACCCCAGCGTGCCCGACGCCCAGGGCGAGAGCCCCAGCCCCAGGCCGGTGGCCAGCACCATCAGCGTCTCGTGCATCAGCCGGCCTCACGCGCCTGATGCTCCAGCGCCGAGGTGACCTCCCCCGGCAGCGCCAGGGCGCGGCCCAGCTGGTCGAGCCAGGCGCGCTCCATGGCGTTCTGCTCGTCCACCACCGCCACGCTGATCAGGTAGATCTCGCGGGCCGCCTGGGGGGAGTCCACCTGGGCGGCCAGGGCCTCGGCGTCCAGCGGCGCCGACAGCTGGCGCTCGACCCAGGCGTGGAGCTCGTCGTCCGCCCCCAGGGCGTCGATCTGGCCGGCGATCAGCTCGCGCTCCTGGGCGTCGATATGGCCGTCGGCACGGGCCGCCATGATCATCGCCTGCAGCAGCTCCAGGCTGCGCCGCTCGCGGGCCTCGCCCCCCAGGCGCTCCACCGGCTCGCCCTCAGCGGGGGCCCCCTGTACCTGGTCGGCGCCGCCACGGGAGCCCTGCCACGCCTTCCAGGCCAGCATCCCGACCCCGGCGATGGCGCCGTACTTGAGCGCCTTGCCGCCCAGCTTTCGGCCGCGCTTGGAGCCCACCAGCAGCCCCAGGGCGCCGCCGCCGAGCAGGCTCTTCACGTCGACACCGGAACCGCCACCCTGGCCCGAGGCGGACTCGCCGCCACCGCCCAGCTGGCGGGAGAGGCCGTCCAGCATGCCCTTGATGTCCAGGCCCGAACCGCCCTGGCCGCCGCTTCCGCCGGCGTTGCCGGACTGGCCGCCGGCCTGGCGCATCAGCTGCTCGAGAATCTTGCTGGCGTTCATCGCGCTCTCCTCGTGATCCCATGTATGAAGGAAGGGTGTCCTGGATGGACTCTATCCCAGCCGCAGGGTTTCGACATTCCCCGCGGGCGTTTCGACATCCCCGGTGCGAGACAGCATGATGAGGGATGACACGAACCACGGAGCGGCCCAGATGAGCGTCACCCTAGAAGACATCCGCACCGCCGCCGAGCGCATCCGGGGCAGCGTGGAGCGCACCCCCTGCCTGCACTCCCGTACCCTGTCGCGGATCACCGGCTGCGAACTCTTCATCAAGTTCGAGAACCACCAGTTCACCGCCGCCTTCAAGGAGCGCGGCGCGCTGAACCACCTGCTCACTCTCACCCCCGAGGAGCGCGAGCGTGGGGTCATCGCCATGTCCGCCGGCAACCACGCCCAGGCGGTGGCCTATCACGCCGCCCGGCTGGGCATCCGCGCCACCATCGTCATGCCGCGGCATACGCCCAACCTCAAGGTGCACAACACCCGCCGGCTCGGTGCCGAGGTGCACCTCCACGGCGACGGGGTCGCCGAGGCCGGCGACTACGCCCACCGCCTCGCCGCCGAGCGCGACCTGGTGTTCGTCCACCCCTACGACGACGAGCGCATCATCGCGGGGCAAGGCACCATCGCCCTGGAGATGCTCGAGGACGCCCCCGACCTCGACGCCCTGGTGATCCCCATCGGCGGCGGCGGGTTGATCGGCGGCAACGCTATCGCCGCCACGGAGCTCAAGCCCGGCATCGAGGTGGTGGGGGTTCAGACCACCCGCTTCCCCGCCATGCAGCAGGCGCTGGCTGGCGAACCGATCCACTGCGGCCTGGCCACCCTGGCCGAGGGCATCGCCGTCAAGCAGCCGGGCAAGCTGACCCTGCCCATCGTGCGCGAGCGGGTGCGCGATATCGTGCTGGTGGACGAGCCCGAGATCGAGCGCGCCATCCTGCTGCTGCTGGAGATCGAGAAGAGCGTGGCGGAGGGCGCCGGCGCCGCCGGCCTGGCCGCGGTGCTAGCCGACCCCGAGCGCTACCGGGGCCGCAAGGTGGGGCTGATCCTGTGCGGCGGCAACATCGACATGCTGGCGCTCTCCTCGGTGATCCAGCGTGGCCTGGTGCGCTCCGGGCGCATCGTGCGGGTGCGCGTGGCGATCCCCGACGTGCCCGGCGCCCTGGCCGAGCTGACCCGGCGCCTGGCCGAGTGCCACGCCAACGTCATCCATATCGCCCACCACCGCACCTTCACCGACCTCTCGCTGCGCGCCACCGAGGTCGAGGCTACCCTGGAGACCCTCGGCAGCGACCACACCCGGGAGGTGATCGAGGCGCTGCGCCAGGATGGCTACGACCCGGTGCTGCCCGCCAACGAGGTCCACCCCGACGAGCGCTGGGCCGGCAGCGAGGGGTAAGGGCCCTCTCCCACTGCTGGCTATCGCGGTTACCGACAGGGCGATAGCGAAAGGCGCCGGGGACAGGTCGGAGAGGGGGTCCGAGGACCAGGGGTGAGGAGCACTGCTCCGAACGGGCTGGCCATGGATGGCCAGCACCGGACCTGCAAGCGTAGCAGGATGCGAGAGTGCCGCAGGGCCGAGGTAGCCTACAAGGACGTACTCGTAGCGCCCCATCGACGGTCCGGCGCCCCGGGGCCTGTCGCCGGAACAGCCTTGATCGGTGCTGCCATCGGCGATGGCCCTGCCTTCCCCCTTGGGGGAATGGCGCCTCCCGGGCTTCCGGCGTACCCTAGGCGCACTTCCCAGCGTGCTGAAAATGAGACGAGGCGATGAGCAGCAAGATCACAGTCGACGCCCCCCTGGTCATCCTCCACGGTGACGAGATGGCCCAGGTAGCCTTTGAGAAGATCCTCGACACCTTCGTGACCTCCCGGCTGGAGATCCCGCTGGTCGAGATCGACCTCTCCGCGGAGAACCGCCTGGTCACCAACGGCCAGGTGGTGGTCGACGCCGTCGAGGCCCTCAAGCGCCACGGCGTGGGCATCAAGAACGCCGGCATGACGGTCAACCGCGCCCAGCTCGGCGAGCTGCTCGCCAAGCACCCCGAGCTCGACGGCACCAAGCTGCACCCGCTGGCCACCAAGTCGCCCAACGGCGCCATCCGCAAGGGCATCGGCGGCAATATCACCCGCGAGGACATCCAGTTCCGCAACCTCCAGGTCAAGCGTCCCGAGTGGGTCGGCCGCGACATCGAGGTGGAGACCATGGAGGTGGGTGGCATCAAGGAGAGCTACAACGAGCTCTCCCGCGCCACCGGCATCGTCAAGCTGATGTTCGTGGGCGCCAGCGGCGACCCGGTGGAGCTCCACCGCCGCGAGGTCAAGAAGGGCGACCCCTGGCTGCTCGCCACCAACGACCTGGAGGATGTCAAGGCCTGGGCCCACCGCTTCTTCCAGCGCGCCATCGACGAGAAGCGCGACATCTACCTGGGCCTCAAGGACACCGTGATCTCCGGCTACGACGGCGTGATGCGCGCCGCCATCGAGGGGATCTTCGAGCAGCACTACCGCGAGCAGGTCGAGGCCCTGGGGCTGGCCTACTTCTACGAGCTGATCGATGCCCAGGCCGCGCGGCTCGTCGCCAACCCGCCCGAGCGGGCGCTGTGGGGCGTGCCCGACAACACCACCGGGCGCAAGCTCTTCAAGCTGGTGGAGCAGCTCAAGCGCTTCGGCATCCCCGACCGCAAGGCCCAGGTCTCCATCTCGCGCATGAGCGCTGGCGGTGGCGACCAGTACGGCAGCTTCAACGCCCCCGCCGACGAGGACGGCATCCTCAAGGTGATCGTCGACGGCGAGGAGAAGCACGCCCGCCACGTGAAGAAGGGCGACCCCATCCTGCTGATGTCCAACGACCACGAGGCGATCAAGGACTGGGTGCTGCAGGTGTTCCGCGATGCCTCGCGCAAGAGCAAGGAGGTCTACTTCGGCCTCAAGCGCGAGTACATGGAGTACGACGAGGTGTTCAGCACCGTGATCACCGACGTGCGCCGGGAGCTCGCCGAGGCCGGCACCCCGCCGCCCTCCTTCATGATCATGCGGCCCTCCAGCCAGCTCATCAAGATGATCACCGACCCGCCCCGCAACGCCCTCTACCCGGCGCAGAACCTGGACGGCGACATCTTCTCGGACATCTCCGCCGCGCTGGGTGGCAGCCTGGCCACCGCTAGCTCCATCATCGAGAGCAAGGACGGCACCATGCTGTTCGAGGCGCCCCACGGCACCGCCCACGACCTCTACCTGAGGTACCTGGAGAGCGACGGCAAGGAGGCCCACTTCAACTCCTCCGCCCTGCTCTACGCCGTGGCCAACGCCCTGGAGACCCTCGGCGAGCGCGAGGAGAACGCCGCCCTGGTCGACTACGCCCACCGCCTCAAGGCGGCGCTGATCGACACCGTGGACGCCGGCATCATCACCGGCGACCTCAAGGGCAAGACCAACGCCCCGGAGAACGAGACCCTGGTCGACATGCAGGGCTTCCTGGACGCCGTCGCCAGCCGACTCTGAGCCCCCGCCTACCCTCCCGACCCGACGGGGCCTGCCAGGTGCAGGCCCCGCGTCATTCGGCCACTCGCCTCGCGGCTCGAAAATGCCGATACTGGGGGCAATCGACGACAGACGGAGCCTCCCCATGAGCGAGCACGAACACACCGTCATGGCCTTCGACGACCAGGGCCGCGAGGTGATGATCGATATCCTGGTCAGCGTGAAGGAGCTCGGCGAGCTGGCACGCAGCGGGCCGGTGAGCGGCGAGCCCGCCCTGCGCACCCGCGAGGGGCACCCGGTCAGCTACCTGGGCGGCGGCGAGTTCTCCGTCACCCTGCCCGGCGAGGAGGCGACCCTCTTCCGCACCGACGCGCTCGACGCCACCTGAGCCGGACGCCAGTTTCCGATAGGAAAACCGGCACTCGAGCGGGCCACCTGAACGCCCCCTCGACGCCCCACCACCGCGCCCCCTCAGCGGGACAACCTCACCCCCCTGGGCCATTAATCAGCACATCGACCGCCGCCGGCCTACCCGGCGGCGGTTTCTTGTCATGGCCCCATTGTTTCTTATAGGAAACTTCGTCTACTCTAGGCGTCATGACGCCGGTTGCCGCTATCCTTGAGGCAAGCCGCTTCGATTCCCCTGATTCCGGAGGCCCCACATGAGCGAGCTGAAGCGCACTCCCCTGTATGACCTGCACGTCGAACTCGGCGCCAAGCTGGTGCCCTTCGCCGGCTACGAGATGCCGGTACAGTACCCGCTGGGCGTGAAGAAGGAGCATGAGCACACGCGCACGGCCTGCGGACTCTTCGACGTCTCGCACATGGGCCAGCTGCTGCTGCGCGGCCCCTCCCCCGCCGAGGCCCTGGAGACCCTGGTGCCGGCGGATATCGTCGGCCTGCCCGAGGGCATGCAGCGCTATGCGCTGTTCACCAGCGAGGAGGGCGGCATCCTCGACGACCTGATGGTGGTCAACGCCGGCGACCACCTTTACCTGGTGGTCAACGCCGCCTGCAAGGCCCAGGACATCGCCCACCTGCGCCGCGGCCTGCCCGAGGGGCATACCATCGAGGAGCTCGACCGCGGCCTGATCGCCATCCAGGGCCCGAAGACCGCCGAGATGATGGCGCGCCTCTGCCCCGAGGCCAACGAGATGGTCTTCATGCAGCACCGCCACGTCGAGATCGACGGCATCCCGGTGTGGATCAGCCGCAGCGGCTACACCGGCGAGGACGGCTTCGAGATCTCGGTGGCCGCCGAGCAGAGCGAGGCCCTGGCCCGCCGCCTGCTGGCCGAGCCCGAGGTCGAGGCGATCGGCCTGGGCGCCCGCGATTCCCTGCGCCTGGAGGCCGGCCTGTGCCTCTACGGCCACGACATCGACACCACCACCACCCCGGTGGAGGCCGGCCTGATCTGGGCCATCGGCAAGCCGCGTCGCCGCGACGGCGAGCGCCCCGGCGGCTTCCCCGGCGCCGACCTGGTGCTCCATCAGGTCACCGAGAAGGACCACACCCGCAAGCGTGTCGGCCTGCTCGGCGAGGGGCGCGCCCCGGTGCGTGAGGGCGCCCCGCTGCTCGACGCCGACGGCAACGCCATCGGCCAGGTCACCTCCGGCGGCTTCGGCCCCAGCGTCGGCGCCCCGGTGGCCATGGGCTACGTGACCATCGCCAACGCCGAGGTGGGCACCACCGTCTACGCCGAGGTGCGCGGCAAGCACCTGCCGATGACTGTGACCAAGACCCCCTTCATCACCCCGGGCTACTACCGCGGCAAGTAGGCGCCCCGCCGCGACGCAAGGGGAATACCCTGCCCCGGCACTACCCCGCCGGGGCAGGTCGAAACGATCGAGGCCGCCCGATCCGGTCTCGGCCACCCAGCATGTCAACTTCCTCAACACCGAGAGATCCTCGATGACCTCCACGCTGAACGCCCTCTTCGGCCCGCTGCTGCGCCTGGGTCTGATCACCCAGATCGCCATCGGCATCGTCTGCGGCCTGCTGCTCGCCCTGCTGGCCCCCGAGCTCGCCACCTCGTTCTCGCTGCTTGGTCAGCTGTTCGTCTCCGCCCTCAAGGCCGTGGCACCGATCCTGGTGTTCGTGCTGGTGGCCGCGGCCATCGCCGGGCACCGCCAGGGGCAGCCCACCCATATCCGCGGCGTGCTGCTGCTCTATGTCATCGGCACCCTGGTGGCGGCGCTGGTGGCCGTGGTGGCCAGCTTCGTCTTCCCCACCACCCTGACATTGGACATGCCCGAGGTGAGCGGCAATCCGCCGGGCGGCATCATCGAGATCCTCCGCGACCTGCTGCTCAATGCCGTGAGCAACCCGGTCAGCGCCCTGATTGAGGCCAACTTCATCGCCATCCTGGCCTGGGCCATCGGCCTGGGGCTGATGCTTCGCCAGGCCAGCGAGACCACCCGCAGCGCCCTGAATGACCTTTCCACGGCCATCTCCGGCATCGTCCACCTGGTGATCCGCTTCGCCCCGCTGGGCATCTTCGGCCTGGTCGCCAACACCCTGGCGGAGTCCGGCCTGGGCGCGCTGCTCGAGTACGGCCAGCTGCTGGGGGTGATCGTCGGCTGCATGCTGTTCGTGGCGCTGGTCACCAATCCGCTGATCGTCTTCTGGCAGACCCGCACGAACCCCTACCCGCTGGTGTTCGCCTGCCTGCGCGGCAGCGCCATCACCGCCTTCTTCACCCGCAGCTCGGCGGCCAACATCCCGGTCAACATGGAGCTGTGCGAGAGGCTCGACCTGGACCCCGACACCTACGCCATCTCCATTCCGCTGGGAGCCACCATCAACATGGCGGGCGCGGCGATCACCATCTCGGTGATCACCCTGGCCGCGGCCCACACCCTGGGCATCCCGGTGGACTTCCCCACCGCGCTGCTGCTGTGCGTGGTCTCGGCGCTGGCCGCCTGCGGGGTCTCCGGCGTGGCCGGCGGCTCGCTGCTGTTGATCCCCATGGCCGCCAGCCTGTTCGGCATCTCCACCGACGTGGCGATGCAGGTGGTGGCGATCGGCTTCGTGATCAGCGTGGTCCAGGACTCCACCGAGACGGCGCTCAACTCCTCCACCGACGTGCTGTTCACCGCGGCCGCCTGCCGCGCCGCCGAGAGCCGGCAGGCGCGAGTCGCGACGCAATAGTACCGAGCCGCCAAGACAACAAAGAGGTTCACGACAACAAAGAGGTTCACGACCATGTCCATCAGCGTCTTCGACCTGTTCAAGATCGGCATCGGGCCCTCCAGCTCGCATACCGTGGGGCCGATGCAGGCCGCCTGCGACTTCGTGGGCGAGCTCGAGGCCCGCGACCTGCTGACCCGGGTCGCCCGGGTCGAGGTGCAGCTCTACGGCTCGCTCTCCGCCACCGGCATCGGTCACGGTACCGACCGTGCGGTGCTCATGGGCCTGATGGGCGAGCGGCCCGACCGCATCGACCCCGATATCATCGCCCCCTCCATCGAGGAGCTTAAGGAGGCCGAGGCGCTGCGCCTGGCCGGCCGCAACAGCGTGCCCTTCATCTGGGCGCGTGACCTGCAGCTGCTCGAGGAGAGCCTGCCACGCCACCCCAACGCCATGCGCCTGATCGCCCACGGCCATGCCGACGAGCTCTACCGCAACACCTACTACTCGGTGGGCGGCGGCTTCGTGATCGACGAGGCCCAGGCCGCCGAGGGGGCGCTGGACACCGACCACACCGAGCTGCCCTATGACTTCCAGACCGCCGACGAACTGCTGCGCATGTGCCGCGAGCACGACCTGCGCATCAGCGAGCTGATGCTGGAGAACGAGAAGGTGTGGCGCAGCGAGGCGGAGATCCGCGAGGGGCTGTGCCGGATCTGGCAGGCCATGCAGGCCTGCGTCGCCAAGGGGCTCGAGGCCGAGGGCGTGCTGCCCGGCGGGCTCAACGTCAAGCGCCGCGCCCGCGCCCTGCACCAGCGCATGCTGGCCAGCACCGACGACCATTCGCTGATCGCCTCCACCATGTCGGCCATGGACTGGGTGAACCTCTACGCCTTGGCGGTCAACGAGGAGAACGCCGCCGGCGGGCGCATGGTCACCGCCCCCACCAACGGCGCAGCGGGCATCATCCCGGCGGTGCTGCACTACTACATGCAGTTCCAGAAGGGCGCCTCCGATCGCGACGTGGTCGACTTCCTGCTCGCCGCCGGTGCCGTGGGTATCCTGTGCAAGAAGAATGCCTCCATCTCCGGCGCCGAGGTGGGCTGCCAGGGCGAGGTGGGTTCCGCCTGCGCCATGGCCGCCGCCGGCCTCACCGAGGTGATGGGCGGCACCATCGACCAGGTGGAGAACGCCGCCGAGATCGGCCTGGAGCACAACCTGGGGCTGACCTGCGACCCGGTGGGCGGGCTCGTGCAGGTGCCCTGCATCGAGCGCAACGCCATCGCCTCGGTGAAAGCGATCAACGCCACGCAGATGGCGCTGCGTGGCGACGGCCAGCACTTCATCTCGCTGGACAAGGTGATCCGCACCATGCGCGACACCGGCGCCGACATGCAGGCGAAATACAAGGAGACCTCGACGGGCGGGCTGGCCGTCAACGCCATCGAGTGCTGAGCCGATGCTCGCCACTCGAGCGGATCGAGTAGGAGGGGGAGT